>NZ_JBIAFE010000004.1:0-29437 GCF_042869115.1 Micromonospora sp. NPDC007230
AGACCGTCGCCCGCGACGCCTACGGCTTCCGCAACCCCGAAAACCAGCGCCTCCGCACCCGCACCGCCACCACCCGACGCCACCGTGGGCAGCTCGACCCCGCCTAACTTCGATGAGCCGCGATCGCAGCGGCTTCCCGAACATATTCGGACTACTCGTCGGCGGCGAGCTGCGGGTAGACGGCCTCGAGCGGTGCCGAGAGCCCGGCCTTGGCCTGCACAGAGGCCTCGTCGGCGAGGACTTCGTGCTCGCCGGCCTCGGTCGCGTCGAGCACCTTGGTGACGAGGACCGCGGGGTCGAGCTTCGGGTCGGTGGTGCTGGCGGCCATGGCGGTGTCGACCCAGCCGACGTGCACCCCGACGACCTGGACGCCTGCGGGCTGCAGCTCCAGGCGCAGGGAGTTCGTCGCCGACCACAGGGCGGCCTTGGTGGCGGAGTAGATCCCGGCGGTGGCGTACCAGGCGAGGGCGGAGTGGATGTCGATGATCGCCGTGTTCCCGCCCTTTGCGGACAGGATGGGTGCGAAGGCGCGGGCGAGGAAGAGCGGGCCGAGGAAGTTGGTCTCCACGTTGCGGCGGATCTCCTCCTCGCTGTGGGTGAGAATGCCGGGGGTGGAGACGGTTGCGCCGGCGTTGTTGATCAGAACCGTCACATCGGGGGCCGCCTCGACGGCCGCCTGGATGGAGGCCGGGTCGGTGACGTCGAGGGCGAGCGGCACGATCCGCTCGTCGTCCCATTCACGGGGGTTGCGTGCGGTGGCGTACACCTTCGCCGCCCCGCGGGCGAGGGCCTCGCGGACGAAGTGGGTTCCGATGCCGCCGTTCGCGCCTGTGACAAGGACGACAGCGCCGTTCAATGAAGTCATGATGACTGTTCCTTCTCTATCTGAGTGATGGGCTGGTGGAGGTGTCAGGCGTGCGTGAGGGCCGGGTAGTCGGTGTACCCGTTCGCGCCGCCGGTGTAGAGGGTGGCCGGGTCGAGATCGTTCAGCGGCGCGTCGGTGCGCAGCCGCTCGACGACGTCGGGGTTGGCGAGAGCGAACCGGCCCAGCGGCGCGACGTCGGCAAGGCCTGCGTCGATGTCCGCGGCGATGCCGTCGCGCTCGCGTCCGTAGCGGACGACGAGGACCGCCGTCGGCCAGACCTCGCGGAAGGAGTGCAGCAGCTCGTCGTCGCCGAGGTGGTGCACGTGCAGGTAGGCCAGGTTCAGCTTCGCGAGCTCGCCCACGAGGTAGCGGTACTGGGCGCGCACGGCCTCGGTGTCGCCTTCGTCGAGCCCGCCGAGCGGGAACGCGGGGGAGATGCGGATGCCGGTGCGGTCCGCGCCGATCTCGTCGGCGACGGCCTGGGCGACCTCGATGGTGAACCGGGCCCGGTTCTCGATCGACCCGCCGTAGGAGTCGGTGCGCCGGTTGGCATTCGGGGCGAGGAACTGGTGCAGCAGGTACCCGTTGGCGGCGTGGATCTCCACCCCGTCCGCACCGGCGGCGATCGCGGAAGCGGCGGCGTGACGGAACTCGCCGATCACGTCCTGGATCTCCTCGGTGCCCAGTTCGCGCGGGACAGGGGTCTTCTGGGGGCCGGTGGCGGTGAACATGTCCTGCTCGGCGGAGATCGCCGACGGGGCGACCGGCTGCCGGTGATGCGGGGTGTTGTCCGGGTGGGAGATCCGGCCGACGTGCATCAGCTGGATGAACAGGTGACCGCCCTTCTTGTGCACCGCATCGGCGACCTTCCGCCACCCCTCGACGTGCTCGGGCGTGTAGATCCCCGGGGTGCCGGGATAGCCCTGCCCGTCCGCGGACGGCTGCGTGCCCTCGGTGATCAGCAGGCCCAGCGATGCGCGCTGGCTGTAGTACTCCGCGGCAAGCTCGCCCGGGGTCCCGTCGGCGTTGGCGCGGTTGCGGGTCATGGGAGCCAGCGCCAGACGGTGCGGAAGCTCGAGCCGGCCGAGAGCGAGCGGCTGCCAGAGAGATGAAGAGGTCATGACCGGGTGGGATTCCTTTCCAACGAGCGGATCGCCATCGCCTCCGGTGCGTGACCGGGTGGTCTCGCACCGGCGTGGGAGAATGAGCCGAGGCACATCCGAGCCCACACGACAGTGACTACACTCAGAACTGAGGCAAGTCATAGTTTATTCCAGGAGGAGACCGATGCCAGCGGCGTCCCAGCCGCTCGGGCGGCGCGAGCGGAACAAGCAGGCCAAGCTCGAGCGCATCACCGCGGCTGCCAGCGAGCTGTTCGCGCAGCACGGCGTGGACGAGGTCACCACGCAGCAGATCGCCGACGCGGCGGACATCGGTACCGGCACCCTGTTCCTGTACGCGAAGACCAAGGGCGAGCTGCTGCTTCTGGTGCAGAACACGCACTACGCGGCCGCGCTGGAGCGCGGACGTGCCGCGGCCGAGGGTGCCCCGAATGCGCTGGACGGGGTGATGGCGCTGGTCGCGCCGATCGTGGAGTGCAACCGGGTCCAGGTCGACAACGGCCGCACCTATCTGCGGGAGATGGTCTTCGGCGACCCGGGCGAGCCCCATCACGCCGAGGCGCTGTCCATCGTTGCGCAGACCGAGGAGGCCGTCGCCGGCGTCCTCACTGCTGACCGGGCGCAGCTGACCGCTGCGGAGGCGTCGACGCTGGCCCGGGTGGTCTCGGCCATCCTGTTCCTGGACCTGGCGACCAGCGTGAACGCGGGCTCGACCATCCCGGATCTCCTCGCGAGCATCCGTACCCAGGTCGCAGCGATCCTTCCCCGCTGACTGCGGCGACCCCCCGGACGGGGCGGGGATGATCCAGGAGTGAGCGGTCTCACGCGGACGCGGCCCCGGCGGCGCTCGTGCGGACGAAGTCGACGTCCGTGTCGGGCACGATCCTGCCGTGCGGGTCGAGCAGGCCGGCGCGGACGCGTTCGCGTGTGTCGACGGTGAGCGGCAGGACACGCGGTGCCCGGTTCTGGGGGACGTGTGCTTCGCCCCATTGCTGCATGGCGACCATGACGGCCTTCAGCTCCTCGCCAGCCCGGGTGAGGCGATAGGCGTCGCGGGTGCGCTGTCCGGGCTCGCGGTAGGGGGTCTTCTGCAGCGCGCCGTGCTCGACCAGCGACGCGAGGCGGGCGCTGAGGACCCGCACCCCGATCGACAGCTCCTGCGGGGGTCTGGATGACCTGGTGTCGCAGGGCAACACCCTCCACGCCGCCTTCTCCAACTTCCCCGCCTGGCGCGTCTCCCGGGCCAACGCGAAGGCGCTGAACGGCCTGCAGGGCGGGGTGGCCGAGTCGTTCGACGCGCCCGTGATCCCAGTGGCGTGAGGCGATCATGTGGACACGCGAGCACGGGCCGGCCCAGGAGCGGTCGCGCACCATCAACTACCAGGCCCCAGGGAAGACAAGCGGGCACTGTTCGCCAAGTCCGGGCTCGAGCAGCTGCGCGCCGTCGCCGCCGGGGACGCACCCGCACCGCCGATCAGCAGCCACGTCGGACTCGAGTTCGTCACGGTGACCGACAGGGACGTGGTAATGACGGCGGTGCCGGACCAGTCGCACTACAACCGGATCGGGTCCGTGCACGGCGGGTTCTTCGCGACCGTCCTGGACTCCGTCTGCGGGTGCGCGGTGCACTCCACCCTCCCGGCCGGGGTCGGGTACACCAGTCTGGAGATCAAGGTGTCCGGGTCGTGGCGCATCCGCTCGCGTACCCAGTCGTTCCTGCGCCCGATCACCGCCGACACCGGCCCCGTCACCGCCCACGGGTGGGTCACCCGCACCGGTCGCAGCGTCGCGTTCGCCGACGCCGACATCCGAGGCGTGCAGGTGCTGGTCCTCAAGGTTGTCGTGGGCGACGTTCGGGGTGTCCCAGGTCTTCTCGTTCCACGGCAGGAACACCTGGGTGCGCAGCTCCTTTCAAGTCCCCGGTGGCGATGAGCGCGGGGTGAGCTCCTTCTTGTGGAACGCGACCGGGCCCTCGTCCTCCGCGCGGCGCAGGTAGATGATCGCCCGGGACCCGGGCTTCTCGCCGGGGGCGACGTCGTACCAGCGAGAGTTCCGGGAGGGCCGGCGTGGAGGAGAGTGCGGCGGAAGATGTTCACCTTGTCCTTGAACGCCAGCGCGGTCTGCTTGCGTCCGGCCAGCGGGGAAAGGGCGTTCTCGAAGGTGACTTCCGCGACCCCGTCGATCCTCCGATCCTCCGGGATCGTCGTCTCCACTCCCGTGTGGTCGGCCAGCGGCTGGGGTTGTGTTCGGCGAGGTGGATCTGCCGGTACTCGAACAGGCCGGGGTGGCGGCGATGATGCCCGAGTGCGGGCCCTGCCACCGGTCCACGCCCGCTTGTCGGGGCTTGTCGGTGCGCATCCAGAGCAGAATCGACGAGGTGAAGTGCTTGGACGCGTCCGGTTTCGCCGTCGTGGTCTCGCTCATGGTCATGCCTTCCGTCGTTTTCGTGTGCTGCCCGCGGGGTTACGGGGCGAGGAACTTCGCGGCGACGGGGGCGAACTTCTCCCAGTACTGGAAGACGCCGCCGTGCCCGGAGTTGGGGTAGATGATCAGCTCGGACCCCTTGATGCGCTGGTGCAGGTCGGCGGAGAGGATCGAGGGCACCATGCGGTCGTTGTCGCCGTTGGCGATCAGTGTCGGCTGCGTGATGACCGACAGGTCCGACGGGGCGGAGCGGCCGAACTTCTGGATGGCCTTCAGCTGGGTGCGGAACGCCGTGGTGCTGATGGGCTTGTCACGGTCGACGGTGCGTTCCTTGAGGCGTTCCACGAACGCCTTCCCGGCCTGCTTGCCGACCTTGTCGCGGTTGAAGAAGAGGAACTCCTTGGGGTCCGAGCGGGTCAGGACAGCGCGGAAGATGTTCCAGTAGGTCACGCCCACGACCTTGTCGATGTCCTTCCCGCCGCGGGGACCGGTGCCGGTGAGGACGAGCTTGCGGACCAGGTCGGGGTGCTTGACGATCAGGTCCTGGGCGATGAACCCGCCCATGGAGAAGGAGAAGACGTCGATCTTGTCGAACCCGAGCGCGGTGATGAACGTGTAGGCGTCGTCGGCGGCTTCTTCGAGCGTGTCGGGGACGGTGCCCGAGGAGGCTCCGACGCCTCGCTGGTCGAACGTGATGACGTGGCGGGTGTTTGCGATGGCGTCCACGATGCGCGGGTCCCAGTTGTCCAGGGTCGCGGCCAGGTGCACGAAGAACACGACGGGGATACCGCCCTTCGGGCCGAGCTCGCGGTAGGCGAACGTGACGCCTCCCGCTGTGATGGTCTTCGCCGGGGCCTTCGCGTAAGAAGTGACGAAGGGTTCGCCGGTGGTGCTCATGATGATGACTCCTTCAGTAGTTCGTCGTATTGGCTGCTGGTGGCTGATGCGGTCTGGCGTGGGTTCAGGGGCCGGTGATCACGACCTTGCCGCGGAGACCGCCCTTGGCCAGGGCTTCGAGGGCCTGCGGCGTTTCCTCGAACGGGAAGGTCTTTCCCACGACCGGGCGCAGGGTGCGGTCGTCGACGAGGGCGGCGATCTGACGGAGCTGGTCGCCGCTGGCCGACATGAAGAGGAACTCGTACGTCACACCGAGCTTCTTCGCCTGCCGGCTGATCTTGCCGCTCAGCGCGGCGATCGCCAGACGCAGCACCGGGCTCAGCCCCGTCTCCTTCGCGAAGGCCGGGTCGGGCGGTCCGGAGATCCCGATCGCCTTCCCACCGGGGCGGAGGATGCGCAGGGACTTCTCGAGGTTCTCCCCGCCGAGGCTGTCCAGGACCAGGTCGTACCCGGAGAGCTCGGTCTCGAAGTCCTGAGTGCGGTAGTCGATCACCACGGCCGCGCCGAGGTCACGGACGAAGTCCGCGTTCTTCCCGTTGGCGGTGGTGGCAACCTGCGCGCCGAGGTGCTTGGCGAGCTGGATCGTGATCGCCCCGACCCCGCCGGCACCCGCGTGGATGAGGACCTTCTGCCCCGGCTTCACGTTGCCCTTGATCACGAGCGCCTGCCACGCGGTCAATGCCACCAGCGGCAGGGACGCCGCCTCGACCGGGCTGATCGTGGCAGGAATGAGGGCGAGGTCGGCCTCGTCGACCGCGATGCGTTCCGCGAACGTCCCGATCCGGCCGTCCCGGGGGCGGGCGAACACCTGGTCGCCCGGCTTGAAACCCTGCACCCGTGAGCCGGTGCGGATGACGGTGCCGGCGACGTCGTGCCCGAGGATGAGGGGGGTCTTGTAGGGCAGGATCGCCTTGAACTCCCCGTCCCGGACCTTCTCATCCAGCTGGTTCACCCCAGCGGCGACCACCCGCACCAGCACGTCCCGGTCGCCCACGGTGGGCTCGGGCACGTCGGCTTCGTGCAGGGGCTGCTTGTACTTGTCGAACACGAACGCTTGCATGATCTCTGTCTCCTACGGATCTGTCTGTGGGGGTGATGGTGGTCAGCGGTGCAGGAAGCGGCCGGTGAGCTCGGTGACGGTCTCACGGTTCTGGAACACGGCACCGTTGTGTTGAGCGTTGGCAAGATCAAGGCAGGCTTGAGTAGTGGAGCCGACCCGTCCTGGCCCATGGCTGCCTTCGAAGTCGGCGTTCGCTGGGTTCCGGTTCCCGCCTGAGGTGATCGTGATCGCGGTCCGCTGGTATCTGCGCTTCAACCTGTCGTATCGGGACGTTGAGGAGCTGTTGGTCGAGCGTGGCGTGGAGGTCGATCACGTCACCGTGTACCGGTGGGTGCAGCGGTTCACGCCACTGCTGGCCGACGCCGCCCGCTTCTGCCGGCGCTCGCCGGGCGATAGGTGGTTCGTTGACGAGACGTACGTCAAGGTCAACGGGGTATGGCGCTAGGTGTACCGGGCGGTCGACCAGTATGGGCAGGTCATCGACGTTCTGGTCTCGGCACGTCGCGACGCTGGCGCGGCCCGGCGGTTCTTCCGACGGGCGCTGTCGACGTTGAAGGTGGCCCCCAGTGAGGTCGTCACCGAAGACGCGCCGGTCTACGCCGGCGTGCTGGATGAGTTGATCCCGCAGGCGTGGCACCACGTCGAGCAACATGCGAACAACCCGATAGAGGGTGATCACAGCCAGCTGAAACAGCGGTTGAGACCGATGCGTGGGCTACGGACGGACAAGACAGCGCAGGTGATCATCGCCGGACACGCGTTCATGCAGAACCTCCGCCGCGGACACTACGAACTCGCCGTCGACGCCCCGCCCGCTACCCGGGTCAACGCTGCATTCGCCGAACTCGCCCAAGGATCTGACTCCCGAACCCGACACGGCTTCAACACGTCCGCCGATCACAACGTAACAGCGCCTGGTGGCGGTCGACTGCGCGACGGCCAAGACGCTGGCCACGATCGAGGAGTACGCCAGCGACGGCTCCGGGTTGAAGAACCTGGGCGACGGCAACTACCAGTCAACTGGAAGACGCCGAAGTCGTACGCCGGCACCTGCCAGAAACTGCGGGTCGAACTCGGGGAAGGACCGGCGGTGGCCCACACCGCGCTGTTCCAGTTCGCCGCGTGATGGCCTGAGACACCGTCACCGAGACCGATGCCATGGGCGTGATCTTCACGCCCAGGGCATCGGGCGTTTCGCCGGGCACACGAACCCCCGGTTCGCGACCGGCGGTCGGCGGTGACCCGCCCTCTCAGTTCGCCAGGTCACCGTCCCGACACCCCGGTGGTTTGGAGCCGGCGCGATCACCACACCCGCCATCGAGGATGCTTTACGTGCCACACCTCGCGAGGCGTTCGTCCCCGACAGCGTCGATCTGGCCGACGCGTACGCCGACGATGTGGTGGTCACCAAACGTGGGCCCGGACGGGCGCTCTACCCGCTCCGTCTCCGCGCCGTGGCTGCAGGCCCGGATGATCGAACAAGCAGCTCTCCGCCCCGGTGCCCGGGTCCTAAGAATCGGATCCGGCGGCTACAACGCCGCCCTCATCACCCATGCCGTCGGCATCGGCATCGTCACCACCATCGACATCGACCCCGAGCTCACCGACCGCGCCCGCACCGCACTTGCCCGCACCGGCCACCACACCGTCCATGTCGCCCACGCCGACGGCGAGGACGGCTACCAGGCCAACGCCCCCTACGACGCGATCATCGTGACCGTCGAAGCCGCCGACATCGCACCTACCTGGACCAGCCAGCTCACCCCCGACGGCATCCTCGTCGTGCCCCTGCGCCAACAGCCGCAGGCGCACTGACTCGGGCGCTGGACTATCCCCGCGTCGACATCTGGTCGGCGTTCACCACCCCGCCCGGCATGCCCTTCGACTCCCTGCACCTGTAACTCAGCCCGATGTCCCTGCCGTCGCCGGCTGTGTTGGTGGCGTCGTCGGCAGCGCAGACCGCCAGGACGGCGAGGGCAGCCAGGGCGAGGATGGTGAACCGGTGCCAGGAGTCCCAGCGGCGGACCTGGTGCTGGTCCAGGCCGACCTGATCTTTCGCGGCAAGCTCTCTTCGACGGTCCAGCGGATTCCGGCGACGCGGACGAGCTGGGCGAGGGTGGCGGGCCGTGGGGTCCAGCAGCGGTAGAAGGCCAACTCGCCGGTTTGCCGCGGGCGTACAGTCCTGATCCGGGCCTTCAGCGACGACAACCGCTAACGCGCCCGGCCCGCCGGCCGTGCTCCGCCACCGCGCAGCGGCCGAACGCCCATTCCGGCCACCGCGCGTACCGCCAGGTGCTCCCCTCACGGACCCACCCGAAACGCTCTGCCAGGGCAAACGCGGGATGGGAACCCGTCCCATCATGGATCGGGAACGTCCGAGACACGCTCACGAAACCATCCCTCGCCATGATTCCGGCGCTACCCGGCCGTCCGGGCCCGGTACCTCGGAGGAGGAGAGATGCGCAGATCACCCGTGCCCCGCCCGATGGTGGCCATCCTGGTGAGCGTCGGAGTCGTCGTGGCGATGTCGGCGAACCCCGCTGCCGCCCAGGCCCCCGCACCCACCTGCAACGGTTACCCGACCCTCAATCTCGAGACGCTCACCGGCGAGCAGGCCGAGAAGATGATGGCCGACGGTGAGCTCACCTCCGTCCAGCTCACCTGCGCGTACCTCGACCGGATCGAGGCGTTGAACAAGCGCGGCCCCGGGCTCAACGCCGTCAGCCAACTCAACCCCGATGTCTTGAAAGACGCCGCACAGGCAGACCAGGAACGCGCCAAGGGGCAGCTCCGTGGCCCCGCGCACGGCCTGCCGATCCTGTTGAAGGACCTCATCGACGTCAAGGGCATGTACACGTCGGCGGGCAACTACTCGCTGCGTGACTCGTACCCGGCCACCGACGCGGGCATCACCAAGAAGCTGCGGGCGAGCGGCGTCGTAATCCTCGGCAAGGTAGGCCTGTCGGAGTACGCGAACAGCTTCGGCAATCAACCGTCGGGCTTCGGCAACCTGACCGGCCAGGTGCTCAACGGGATCGACGCCGACCAGAACCCGAGCGGTTCGTCGTCCGGCACCGGTGCCGCGATGGCGGCGGCGCTGGCGACGCTCGGCATCGGTACCGAGACCTCGGGCTCGATCATCAGCCCATCCCGGGCGCAGAGCCTGGTCGGTCTGCGGCCGACCGTCGGGCTGGTGCCCGGCTACGGCATCGCCCCGATCCTCGCCTCGCAGGACACCGCGGGCCCGATGGTGCGTACCGTCTCGGACGCTGCGATGACCCTGCAGTCGATCGCCGGGCCCGACCCCGACTCCGACGCGGCGTACGTCGCCATGTTCGGATCCGACTACCTCGCCACCGGCGTCATCCCGACCCCGCCCAGCACGGTGCCGGACTACATGTCGGCGCTCGACCTCGGCTTCGTCAAGGGCAAGAAGATCGGGTACAACGGAACCCTCACCGAGGGCAGCCCGCTCAAGATCGCGTACGACGCGCTGACCGCGGCCGGCGCCGTCATGGTGCCGCGCCCGACGGTGACCGTCGGACCGCGACCCAGCGTGCCCTCCGGCTACGAGCAGCACAAGGCCATCGACGAGTACTACAAGCGGCTCGGCCCTGACGCGCCCGTCAAGTCGCTCGTCGAGGAGGTCGCCGTCAACCAGGCCGAAGCCCACCAGGCGCTCAAGTTCGGCAATGCCCGCCACCTCAGCTCCTCGCTGGTCGACGTCACCCCCGGTGGGGCGAACGAGGTGGAGTTCCGGACCAACCTCCCCCTGCAGAAGGCGGCCTACCACGAGGCCATCGACACCATGGTGGACTACCCGAACTCCGATCCGACCCAGCCGAAGGACCCAGTCATCGCGATCCTCGGGTCGGTGCCGAGCGGGCCGCAGGCCGGTTACCCGGCCGTCACCATCCCGATGGGATACACCACGACGACCCGCCGCACCCAGGACGTGTCCGTGCACGGCGCCGCCTACAGCGAGCGCGACCTGATCGGCGTGGCGTACGTGATCGAGCAGGCCACCAAGCTGCGCCAGCCGGCCAGCATGGTGAACCCGAGCATGTACCGGTGCGCGCACACCCTGCCCGCGGCACCATTCGCCAACCGGGGCGGCTGCAATCCGGACTACGACGCGGTCATGACCATGCTCGGCGGAAAGAAGCCACCGGTCCTGCCGTTCTCGCTCGAGACCGAGTCGGTGCAGAGCCTGAAGGCGCGGCTGGACGCAGGAACGCTCACCTCTGAGGAACTGGTCCGGGCGTACCTGTACCGGATCGCGCTGACCAACGCGGAGGGCCCGGCCATCCAGGCCGTCCGGGAGCTGAACAAGAACGCCGTCGAGGACGCGAAGGCCGCGGACCGGGACCGGCGGAAGAAGGGCAAGACCGGACCGCTGTACGGCATCCCGGTGCTGCTCGACGACTCCATCGACGTGGCCGGAATGCCGACCACCGGTGGATCGATCGCCTTGCAAAAGGCCAAGCCGAAGGCTGACTCGACGATCGTCGCCAAGCTGAAGGCGGCCGGCGCGATCATGCTCGGTAAGACTAACGTCACCGAACTCAACGGTCTGTTCGACGCGAACCTGCCCGAGGGATACTCGTCGCTCGGCGGCCAGGTCCTCCTGCCCTCCGACACCGACAAGACTCCCGCCGGCTCGTCCGGCGGGTCGGCCGGCGCGACCGCGGCCGGCCTCGCGGCCATCACCATCGGCATGGAGACGTCGATCGACACCGCTCAGCTCATCGGCCCGGCGGCGGTCGCCGGCGTGGTCGGCCTCAAGCCGACCGTCGGGCTGGTGAGCCGTGCCGGCGTCCTGCCGGTGGCCAGGTCGCAGGACTCCCCTGGCCCGATCGGCCGGACCGTCTACGACGTTGCCACCGGGCTCACCGCCATCACCGGCGCCGACCCCGCCGACCCGGCGACGACCAGCACGGCCGCGGCGGACTACACGGCGGGCCTGTCGACGAACGCGTTGCAGGGCAAGCGGATCGCGGTCCTGTCGAGCACGACGGCGCCGTACTCGACGATGGTCAGCACGCTGCGGGCCCAGGGCGCGACCACGGCGGTGGTGACGCTCGGCACGCCGAGCCCGAGCCCGGCGAGCGTGGTCCCCACCGAGTTCGAGCGCGACCTCAACGCCTACCTGGCCGGCCTGAACGGTCCCGGCGCCCGGTCCCTGCAGGAGATCATCAACTACAACACCGCCAACTCCGTGGAGGGTCTCAAGTACCAGCAGGGCGAGTTGCTGGCCGCGCAGGCGGTAGACCTGTCCGACCCGCAGACCGCCGCGGCGTACGCCGCGGACCTCGCGGCCGGCCGGGCCGCGAACCGGGCGGTGATCGACAGGGTGCTCGCCAAAGGGACGCCCGACGACCCGAGCGACGACTTCGACGCGATCATGGTGCCCAGTGGCAACGCCGCCATCGGGTATGCCGACCGCGCCGGCTACCCGCTGCTCACCGTCCCGGCCGGGTACGGCGTCGCCGACAGCTCGGCGGGTCGCAACCCGATCGGGGTCACATTCGTGGGTACGGCGTTCAGCGAGGCGAAGCTGCTCGCCGCCGGCTACGCCCTCGAACAGGCGACGGTGGTGCGGCAGGCGCCGAGCTACACGAACCCGAGCATGTGGCGGTGCGTCCCCGGCAGCACCTTCTTCACCGGGGAGTTCTGCGTCCCCGGTGACCGGCAGCTCGTACTCGGCGAGAAGTAACCGTGGTGACCGGGCCGCCGGGCCCGGTCACCTGGGCGACACATAGGACGAGCAGTGGGGAGGCGCGGCAAGGTCCGCGCCGCTCGCTGCTGCTCGTGCGACGAGCGTCCCTGATCAGCTTAGTGATCCTGAGTCGGATTGAGTTTCCGGGATCGTTTCCCACCGTGGTGGAGATGCATGGGCATTCAGGTGGAATCCTGCGCCCAGTGCTGCTCCGCGTGGCCGGTGGCCGGTGGTGGGTGTGCTGATCGTGGTCACGCTCTGGTGTCGGTGGGCTGCGCGGGGCAGCCTCCGGTCCGTTGGTGCGTGTCCCTCCGGACGCTTACCCGCCTGACCGTGGGGCCGGGTGGGGGAGGGTGCCCCGCGTCGCCTGGGCGCGGGGCGTGAGGTGCGGGGCCGGGTGGGGCCGGTCTTCGACCGGTCCCACCGGCTGGCATTGGAGCTCGGGGTGACGACGGCGCCGGCTTCGAGATCGTCGACCACCGTGCGGATCACCATGGCGCCGCTGGTCTTGTCGGTGACGGTCTTGCCCTGGTGGGTGAGGCCGCGGGCGGCGATACGCCGCCAGGCGCCGTGGTCGCGGGTCGACCGAGCGGGCCGTCGGCGACGCGCTGATCTACGTGGACGGCCCGTACCGCAGCGGGAACTGACCGCCACCGCCAATGGGCCGCAGTAGCGGCCCCGCGAAGGGGCGGCCGAGGTGGTGCCCGGCCAGGCGATCGACCGCCTGGCCGGGCGCACCGGTACGGATCAGTCGAGCGGGGGCAGGTTCGACGGTGGCAGCGCGGGCCCGAGGTCCGGGGCCGTCTCGGTCGAGACGACCCGCCGGGGCGGCCATTTGACGCCGGGCGGCGGCCACGACTGCCCGGTCCGCTCCAGGAACCATTTCGGCGGCTCGTACAGCGGCAACTCGTAGTCGCCGGGCAGCAGGCTCTTCCACTTGATCTTGGCGGTACGCCGGTCGAACTCGTCCTTCATCTCACCCAGCACCGTCGGTTGGGTCAGCAGGTCGATGGTGGTTGCCGCCAGGTACTTGGCGGCGATCAGGGTGGTGAGGTGGCCGGCGTGGGAGGCCGCTGTGGCGGTGTGGTGCCAGGAGTGGTTCTTCGTGCCGCCGGGCTGATGCGCGGTCCCCATTCCGATCGTCGGCACCTGCCAGCTGATGTCGGCGACGTCGGTCGAGCCTCCGCCCATGAAGACCGTGGCCGGCGGTCGCAGCTCGGTGATCGTTTCGGAGAAGCCGGTCTCCGCCGTGCCGTTGGACCGCTGCAGCGCCTTGCCGAACGCCTGGTCCTGGGCGGAGAACTTCGGCGCGCCGATCTGCGTCATGTTGGCGTACATCAGCTCGGCGCCGCGCTTGTTGCCGAGCTGGTTCCAGACCCCACCCATGATGCGGTACTGCATCCGGGTGCCGGTGGCCATCGCCGCCGCCTCACCACACTTGATGATCTTGTCCATGAGGATCTTCGCGCGTTCGGGGCTGCCCTCGCGGGCGTAGTACCAGATGCTCGACAGCGTGGGGAAGACGTTCGGCGCCTGACCGGTCTGCCGGATCGCGTAGTGCATCCGGGCGGTGTGCGCCTGGTCGCTCTCCCGCAGGTATTCGGTCAGCATCGCCATCGCCGTCACCGCGTCCTGGCTGGATCGGGTCGCGAGCGGTGATCCGCCGTGGCCGTCGGTGCCGAGGAAATGGAAGGCGATGCTGTACATCGCGTTGCTCGACGACCAGCTCGTGCTGTTGCCGCTGCTGGGGTGCCAGTCGACGAAGGCGTCGAGGCCCTTGTAGACGCCGGCGCGCACCGCCACCGACTTGCCGACCAGTTGCTCCTCCGCGGTCGAGCCGAAGAACTTGATCGTGCCGTCGAGGTTGCGAGCGCGCATCGCCGTGGCGGTCGCGACAGCCGCACCCGCCGCGGCCGCGCCGAGCGCGCAGTGGCCGCACCCGTGCCCGAAGCCGTACGTGGGGGCGTACGGGTCGTGGTGGTAGACCAGGGGCGAATGCTGTGGATTGCCCTTCTCCTGCGACAGCCCGGGTAGTGCGTCGTACTCCCCGCTGAATCCGATCACGGGCTTGCCGGTGCCGTGGCTGAAGGTAGCGACGAACGCGGTGGGCATGCCGCCGGCGCCCCACTTGATGGTGAAGCCGTTGGCCTGCAGGAAGTCCGCCTCGGCCCAGGACGAGTTCCACTCGGCCAGGGAGGGCTCGGCGTACTCCCAGATCCGGTCGTTCAATCCCACGATGCGGTGTTCGTTGCGGTCGATCCAGGAGATGGCCGAGTCCTTGGCCTGCGAATCGATGGCGAGTGCGGTCGGTGGCTCGTAGTTGACCGGATCGGCGGGCATGGTCTTCGGGTCGAGCGCGAGGTCCGACGCGGCGGCCAGTGCCGGATCTGACGTCAGGACGGGGGCGACCGCCAACCCGGCGCCAGCCGCGCCGAGAAGTCCCAGCAGGTCGCGACGGTTCATGCCGGAGGGCTCAAGATGATCGGTGTCACACACCAGGCACTCTCCTTCATCCGGTGGGCGAGCTGACCCGGACGACGGAGCACCGGCGGCCGGGCCATCAGCGCAATCATCCATGCGAATGCCGAGATTAAACAATGGGTGACTGATCAGTAACTCATCGTCTTTTTGCTCGGCGGCCTGCTCACGATGGGGCCCGGCCACCCGCTGGGAGCAGGTTTCCCCCGCTGTTACTCATGGTTGGGCGAGAGGCCAAATAGGCCTTCCCGCCCTGGTGCGCATCTAATACGCTGCGCGCGCAGTCCGCTGTACGGCGGCTCGCGCCGACCGAACCATCGCGGTCCGGTCGCCCTTCAACGGGGAGGACACATGGCTGCTGCGCGCCTTCGCGCAGTCTCACGCATCCTGGCCACTGCCACTGCCACTGCGGCCACGGTGCTGCTCACGGCGGTGGCCGTACCGGCCGCCGCGGCGGCGAAACCGAAGATCGCCTTCGCCGGCATCGCATTCGCGACGGACCAGGTCGACACCACCACCGGCGGCACGACCGTCACCCTGAACTGGACGGTGACCGATACGTCGACCACCGCCCGCAACCTCAGTGGCAGCATCTACGTGCAGCGTTACAGCGGCACCACTCCGCTCGGGCCTGAGGAGCAGATCCGGTTCAGTCTCGACGGCGGCTGGCCCGTCGTCGGGCCGTACACGGGCGGGATCGCCAGCTCGTCATACGCGTATGACTTCTTCGTGTCCGAGTACGGCCCGGCGGCGCCGGTGACCTATCGCGTCACGAAGATCACCGCGACCGACGACCAGGGCACCACGCAGACCCTGTCCGGCAACAAGATCAGCGGAGCCGTGCTGGCCGCCACCCAGATCCCCGACACCGCGCCGCCGGTGACCGACCGGATCTGGCTCGCCTCGCCGACCAAGCCTCAGGTGTACGACGACGGCTCCGGCGCAACCCTGCGCTACGGCCTGTACATCCAGGACGAGCCGGGCGCGGGCTTCTGGAAGGGTCACGTCGAGCTGGACGGCCCCGGCAACGCCGAGATCGTCTCGCCGTTCACGCTTGTGGACAGCGGTCAGGGATACCAGCTCTGCGGCGACAGCCAGGTCTGGGGCGACATCTGGTTCGTGGACTGCAACCTTCCGGTGACCCTGCCTGCTGGCAGCCCCACGGGCGACTGGAAGGTGAAGGCGGTCAGCCTGACCGACCGGGCCGGCAACACCAAGCGCTACACCAACCTCGGCGCGCCGACGGTGCGGGTCACCCGCAACGAGGTGCTAAGTGCCACCGGGTTTGCGCTGAACCCGACGCAGGTGAACAACTGGCGCGAGTCGGCAACGACCACGCTGACGTTCACCGCGAGCGGCGTACAGGGCGAGCTGACCGCCACGGTCGCGACCGCGAGCTGCTCGACCTGGAACCAGGTGCTGACCGAGGGACCGGCGGGCACGTACTCACTGCCGGTGGTGATGAGCCAGCTGAGCAGCTCCTGCACCATCGACGGCATCCTGCTCACCGACGCGGCCGGTTCGGTCTCGGTGTACGGCGCCTACTACGGGGCGCCCGCGCTGGACCTGCGGGCCACCCGGGTGCCCGACACGGCCCGGCCGGTGGCGATCGCGGCGGCACTGAGCCGCACCGAGGCCGCTCCGGGCGAGCTGTTCAACGGCATCAGCGTCGACGTCACCATCGACGACGTCACGCTCGCCCCGGTGGATGGGTTCTCAACCACCATCTACAACTCCCTCGGCCACTCCGTGGGCGGCGCGAACGGCGGCATCAAGGTCGGGCCCGACGGGCACGTCTCCCTGCCGGTCTACTTCCGCGACCTGCCACCGGGGACGTACACGGTGGGCTTCACCCTCAGCACCTCGGCGGACAACAGCGCGGGATGGGGCTACCCCAACGGCGGTGCTCCGGCACCCTCCGGGCCGCTGGTGTTCACCAGCCTGCCAACGGCCTGACCTACCACGCAGCAGAAAGGTGCGGCCTCTCCCCGCTCGGGAGGGGCCGCACCTTTGTCGTCAGGGGGTGATGGCGTACTCGGTGAAGCGGCCGCAGGATTGGAACCCAAGCCGGCGGTAGACGGGTTCGCCCTCGGCGGATGCTTGCAGGACCACCGTGCGGTAGCCCGCGTCGTACGCGGTGCGCAAGGTCGCCTGGGTGATGGCGCTGCCGTAGCCGCGCCGGCGGTCGGTCGCCAGGGTGGCGATGTTGTAGATCCCAGCGACTCCCGAGTGGAGGAAGACCTCGGCCGAGCAGACGGGGCGGCCGTCGACGTAGCCGACCAGGTAGCGAGCGGGGCAGTCGGGGGCGAGGGCCCAGTCGGCGGCATCAGCAAAGAAGCGGCGCACCGTGGCGGCCGGTGGGTTCCAGTTCGCAGCCAGGACGGTCGAGTAGTCGGCGAGTTGCTCGGGGGTCCTCACCCGGTGGATGGCCAGATCCGCAGCGGGTTGCTGGGGTGGGGCCGCAGGTAGGTCCTGCCACATGCCGGTCTCGGTCTCGGATGCCTGGAGACCGGCGCTTTCCAGGAGCGAGGCGAGATCCGCTGGCGTGGAGGCCGGGCCCACCCACCATGAGAAGGGACGCCCGGTGGTGGCCAGTGCCTGAAGGGTCTGCGCGATCCGGGTCGGGGCGGTGTCCGGCGTGAGACGCGCCGCAGCGACGATGTTGAAGGTGTCGTCGTCCACGCCGCTGTCGGCGATCAGGAGGTCGTTGGTTTCCATGACGGTCGAGCCCGCCACATGCCGGTGCAAGTGACAGGCATGTTCGGCGAGGTTCTGCTCCATTGCAATCATCAGGTCTGAGCGACCGCCGAGGGGTTGTTTTCCTTCATTCACAGCGGTTCATCACATCATCTCTGTTCGCCCTTTGCGCGCGAGTTTGGTGGCGCAGCGCGGGCCCTGTCCTCAGTCCAGCCTGCGGCGGCTCAACGAGGACGGTTCGCGGCCCGCGAGCAGCCAGCCGGCGACCGCGGCGAGCACCGGCAGACCGACGATTGTCGCGGCCAGGTGGGCGACGGGTACGTCGGTCAGCGCGTCGAGGTCGCGGTGCAGGACGCTGACCAGCGCGAGGTACGCGCCGGCCAGGCCGAGGACGGCGCCCAGCAGGGCGAGCGCACCGGAGGTCGTGGCGGTCAGCGTGCGCCGTACGCGTCGCGGGGCGCCGGTCGCGGTCAGGGTGCGCAGGTCGCCGGCCGCTTCGCCGCGGATGAGGCCGACGGTCATGGCGAGGATGCCGAGGGCGAGCAGCGCGCCGGCGGCGACCGCTCCGGTCCGCAGTGCGGTGAGCGAGGCCTGCTCGTGGCGGGACTCGATGGTGAGACCGACGCTCGCGGCGAGGTTCTGCGCGGTGGTCAGCTCCTGCCCGGTGAGGGGGTGGTCCGCCTCGACGAGCCAGCCGACCCGCGCGGGCTGCCAGCCGTGGCGGGCCATCATGCTCGCGGTGACCAGCGAGTTCGGCATCGAGGTGTACCGGGTGTCCGCGAGCGCCTGGGTCTTCGGGTAGACGCGGCGTTCGGGGATGTTCACCAGTTCGAGTGCGCCGGTGCGGACGCTGAGCACCTCGGTGTCGGCGGCGACCGCAGCGGTGTCGAGCCGGTAGAGCCGGAGCAGTTCCGGTGTGGCCACGTAGAGCGGGTACGGCGTCATCGGCTGACCGTCGGCAACCGGCGTACCGATCTCGACGGCCGGATGGCCGGGCTGGCCGCCGTTCTCGCCCGGGTCGGTGTACGAGGCGACCACCGCCATGTCGAGCGGAGTCACCGTGGGCGTGCCGAGGTTGCGGGCGATCGCGTCGAGCTGCGCCTGCAGGCTGGCCAGTTGCTCCGGCGTCCGTACCGGGATCACCGGGTCGGGTCGGCCGATGCGGACCAGGAGTTGACTGTCGGCCAGGTTGCCCAGCCCGGCGGAGTGCCTGGCCTGGTATTCGGCGGCGGCGGACCCGGCGACGACCGCCACCGAGATCCCCAGCGCGAGACTGATCGCGGCGAGCGCCGCGCCGGCCCGGGCCTGGTAGCGCACCAGGTCGGTCAACGCCAGGCGGACGGCCACCGGCATCCCGCCGCGTGCCGCGGCCAGCAACCGGATCGCGGTCGGGCCGACGAAGAGCACCCCGACCGCTGTGGCGAGGCTGCCGGCGGAGATCAGCACCGGGTTGGTGCCGCCGGACAGCACCAGGCAGGTGACACCGGCGGCGAGCAGGACCACGGCGACCACCGCGGTGCGCCGGGCCGGTCGGGGGCGCGGCGGCCGCGCCGACAGGGCGCTCATGATCGGGGTGCGCGCGATGGCCCGCGCCGGCCACCACGCGGCGGCGGTGGCGGTCGCCACGGCCAGCACCATCTCCGCGCCGAGCGTCGCCCAGGGCAGGTCGAACCGGTCGATGCGATGCCCGGCGGTCGTCTCCACCCGCCCGGCGACGAGCAGCCAGGCGGCGACGCCGATGGCGGTGCCGAGCACCGCGGCGACCGCTCCGACGACGGTGCCGTTGGCCAGCATCACCAGCCGCAGGTGCCGTCGGGTGGCGCCCATCGCGGCGAGCATGCCGAGCTGGCGCAGCCGGCGCTGCGCCACCACGATGAACCCGGCCGCGGCGACCAGCGACACCAGCAGCAGGCCGACGGTGGCCAGCGCCAGCGTGACGGCGGCGGTCACCGTACGGGTCATGCCGGGCCGCGACTCGCGCACCAGCGGGCCGTCGATGGTGTTGCGGAACGCCTCCAGGGAGGCCTGGTCCCCGGCGACGAGGACGGTGACGGTCTGCGGCGGGTCGGCGTGCGCCGGGTCGGCGAGGGCGAACTCGTCGGCCAGGTCCCTGGGGTTCTCCACCACCCCGACGACCAGCCGGTCCTGGCCGTCGAGGCTGACCCGCCGGCCGAGCCCGGTCCGCAGGGTACGCGCCACCCCGTCGGTGACCGCGATCTCGCCCGCTGCGGCCGGGTACCGGCCCTGCCGCAGCGCCAGCATCGGTGCGCCGTACGCGCCGTCAGGGTTCTGCGCTCGGACGTCGACCGGGTCGAACAGGCCCGGCACCGCCACGTAGTGGTGGCCGATCGCGTCGGTCGTGCCGAACCACGCCCGTGCGGCGGCGAGCCGGGAGTCGAGCACGGCCGGGTCGCTGCCGTCGAGGCGCAGGAGGTGGTCGGCGCGTCCGAACGTCGCGTCGCTCGACGAGGCCATGTTGTAGGTCGCCGAGACGGCGAAGGTGGCCCCGATGACGGCGACGGTGAGCAGCGCGAGGGTGAGCACCTGCTGGCGCCACTCGCGGCGGAACAGCCGTACCGCCCACCGGATCACGGCCCGGCGGGCCGGAAGGCCGCCACTCAGGGCGCGGCGGGGCGCCGGCCGGTCAGTGCTCGGCGGGGTGGCGGTGGCCGCCGTCACGGGGTCACGTCCCCGGCGAGCATGGCGTCCGGACCGGTCGACGTAGTCTGGTCGACGACCCGACCGTCGCGGAGGAACACCACCCGGTCGGCCCAGGAGGCGAGCTGCGCGTCGTGGGTCACCATGACCCCGGCGATCCCGCGCTTGCAGGCCGCACGCAGCATCCGCATGACCGCTTCGCCGTTGGCCGAGTCCAGCGCACCGGTGGGCTCGTCGGCGAGCAGCAGCCGCCGGTCGCCGACCACCGCGCGCGCGATCGCGACCCGCTGACGTTCGCCGCCGGACAGGTCGTCGGGGAAGGCGGCGGCCCGTTCGGCCAGCCCCAACTCCTCCAGTAAGCGCATACCGGCGGCCCGTGCGGCACGCGCGCCCACGCCGTCGAGTTCGAGCGGCAGCGCCACGTTCTCGACGGCGGACAGCCCGGCGAGCAGATTCAGGTCCTGGAAGACGAAGCCCATGGCCCGGCGACGCATCCTGGCCTGCGCGTCGGCGGACATGGCCGACATGTCGTCACCGCAGACCAGCACCTCACCGCCGGTCGGCTCCTCAAGGCTGCCGGCGATCGTCAGCAGGGTGCTCTTGCCGCTGCCGCTCGGACCCATGACGGCCACCAGTTCGCCGCCGTCGACGGTGAGGTCCACCTGCCGCAGCGCGTGTACGGCGGCGTTGCCCGCGCCGTACACCTTGGACACCTGGCGCATGCTCAGCACCGCGCTCATCGACGGGCCCCCTCGCGTGTCGGGGTGGATTCGGCCGGTGCCCGGTCGGCGGGGCCGGCCGGTCGGGCCGGGACGCTCGGCGCCGCCTCGGCGGCCACGGTGGGCGTGGCGGGTAGGCGGCGCAGCCGGGCGTCGGCCGCGTCGAGCCAGCGGACCACCGCCTCGAGCCGGAACAGCTCCGCGTCGACGACGAGGCCGAGCGCGATGTCGTCGGGGTCCGCCTCGGCCTTGAGGTGGGTGTACCGCTGCATTTCCTCGACGAGGCGCCGGCGGTGGACCTGCAGGATCTCCCGTACGTCGACACCGGGCAGGCGCACCGCCACCTGCACCTTGATGACGAGTTCGTCGCGCGGGGGAGGCGTGGCACCGGGCGGGGTCCGCAACCACCTGTCCAGTTCGCGTTCGCCGCCGGCGGTGATCCGGTACCGGCGCTGCGCACCGTCGCGTTCGGTCTCGTCTGATTCCACGTGTCCTTCGCGCTCGAGGCGTTGCAGCGTGGTGTAGACCTGCCCGACGTTGAGCGGCCAGACCTCACCGGTGCGTGCCTCGAACTCCTGCCGCAGTTGCAGGCCGTACTTGGATCCTTCCGCCAGCAACGCCAGCAGTGCATGTCGAATGCTCATGGTCCACCACCCAGCCGTCGATATACTGGGTATAATACTCAGTATTATCGCGCGGTCCAGTCACTTCCGCACATGAAATGAGCACGGCGCAGCCCCGTACGGGGGAGCGGTATCCCTACCCGGTGGGATGACACCGTCCGCCGTCCTCCCGGACCGTCGAGGCATGCCAGTGATGCGGATATCGCCGTCCCGGAGGTGGGCCCTGGCGGCGCTCGCCTTCGCGGTCGGCTACGGACTGCTCCGGCTCTACTGGGCCACCGGTGGCCGGTGGGGCTACACGGCCTGTGACCGGACCCGGGCCCCGGGCGCGGCGGAGATCGCCACCGGTTGCGCCGCCGATCAGGTGGCGACACTGCCGTTCTGGCAAGGCTGGGGCCCAGTCGCCCTGTGCGGTGTGCTCGCCGGGTTGGCCGTGCTGGCCATGCTGCGGTCCGGGAGGACGGCGTCGTTCGGGGCCTGGGGCGCGTGCGTGGTCCTGGTTGCGCTGTCGTTCCCCGCGCACCTGCTGTTCGAGATCCCGGCGGCAGCGCTCGGGCGGCCTGCCGACTGGCGGGACCTGATCCACCGGCTGCTGCTGTTGGCCGATGGGCTGCTGCTGGCGGCAACCGCGGCCTCGCTCGGACCCCGCCGCTCCGGCCAACAACACCTCGAAGGGCCGCTTCCGGTGCCGGCGTGGGTGCGAGGTTGGACGCACGCAGGATGCCTCGTGCCCGTGCTCGGCTTCACCGTTCCGCACGCGCTGTGGCTCCTGGGCGTGCCGTTCGGCATCTCCTCGGCCGAGATCCGCGCGGCCACTCAGGACATCGGTCTGACGGCCGGCGTGGCGCTCACCGTCGTTCCGGTGCTCGGCGGCCTGCTCACGCTGGGCTTGGCCGCGCGCTGGGGGCAGGTCTTCCCGCGCTGGGTCCCGTGGTGGGGCGGCCACCGGGTGCCCCGCCTGCTCGCCCTGATCCCGGCCGGTGTGGTCGCGGTGGCGCTGACCTCCTACGGCCTGATCGGCATCTACCTGATAACAGAGGCCCTGGTGGCGGGGACAGTGACGTGGTCCCAGCTGCGGTCTGACTGGGCGGTGGTGGGGACCGAGTTCGTCTTCCTCGCGTGGGGCCTCGCCCTCGCCGTGGCGGCGCTCGGCTACCACCAGGTCACCCGGCCGGGTAGGGGAGCGGCACACGCCCGCCGTTGACGCGGTGCTGTCTCACGCCAGCTGGACGCCGAGCAGGTCGGCCCTACGGTCCCGCGTGGCCAGCTCACCCCGGAGCAGATCACCGCCGTGCCGATCCCGCTGACCCGGCAGGGCCGGCGCGGCTACCGGGTCGACGAGGTCGACGCCCTGCTGCATCAGCTCGCCTACGAGCTGCACCGGCGCACTCGCGAACGGGACGAGATGCGGGCGCAGAACCAGCGCAAAAGGATGCCCTGCGGCGCTGGCAGTCGGCCGAGACGACACGGGAGGCTCAACCGCTGACGGCGTCCGCCTCGACCACACCCGCGCGCTACGTGCCGGGCAGGACTGAGGGCACCGCACCCAGCGTCGCATCCGCGCCGACACCGGTCGCCGTGCGGATCAGCAGTTGCAGCTCGGCGGCCCTGTCCGTGTTGCCCAGCCGGGTGAAGAGCGCGTGTGCCATCTGGAACGCCTCCCGCGCGGCCCGCGGGTCGGAGTTCAGCCGGGCCTGGCCCAGGCTGGTCAGCGTCGCCGCCTGGAAGGAGTGCCAGCCTCGGGTACGCCACAACGAGACGGACTCTTCCAGGTGTGGGACGGCCCGGGCTGGCCGGCCTTCGGCCAGCTCGATCTCGCCAAGGAGTTGGAGCGCCTCGGCCAGGTGGTGGATCATGTGGTGTTCGCGGCTCAACGCCAGCGACATCTCGGCTGCCTCCCGCGCGCCTGGATCACCCCGTTTGAAATGCAGCCGGGCCAGGGCCAGCAGGGCCAGGGTCGCGGTGTAGTCATCCCGGTAGGTGCGGGCGATCGTCAGGGACTCGGTGAGCAGCCGGTAGCTCTCGTCGAGGTTCCCCAGCTCTCGGTGGGCGATGCCGGAGAACTGCAGTGCGGTTGCCTCCCAGCGCGGATTGCCCAGTTCCCGGGCCCGATCGAGCGCGGCAGCCGTGTGCGTCGCGGCCGTGTCGAACTGCCCCTGTTCGAAGGTGGCCACTGCCAGGGCCAGGTGGGCGCGCGCCTCACCACCGAGGTGACCCGACCGCGAGGCGAGCCGCAGCGCCCGCTCGCCCATCGTGACAGCCTCCGGGTACGAGCCGGCCGCCGCCAGGGCCCAGGAGCACATGACGGCCGCGTCCGAGCTGCCCGGATCGTGGCCGAGGGCGGTGAACATGTCCAGCAGCCGCAACGAGTTGGCGTGCAGTTGGGCCATCGCTTCGCCGTCGGCTGTGTCGGCGTTCCAGGTGGTGACGTCGATCAGGCCGCGGAGCATGACAGCCTCGCCGAGCCGGTTGCCCGCCTGCCGGCAGACCGCCATCACCTCGGTGTTCAGGCTGGCCCAGTCCGAGTACATGCCGCGCAGGTCGAAGTACTTCTCCAGCCGGCCGGCGAGGTCGAAGGCGAGGTCGTCCAGGCCGAGCCGGCCGGCCTGGCGGGCGGCGGAGACCAGCGCGGCTCGTTCCGCGTCGAACCAGTGCAGCGGGTTGATGTCCCGCAGGTATTCCTCGGCCCAGTCGATCGACGGGCGTGGCGCGGGGCTGGCGACGAGGGCGAAACACGGGCCTGGGATGGCCGGGACCATCCGCTCCGCGAGCGCGACCCAACCGCCGAGCCCACGGACGAGTGCCCGGGTGATGCCTTCCTCCGGCTCGTCCGTCGCGGCGGACTCGACCGCGAACAGCCGGACCAGGTCGTGGAAGCGGTAACGGACCTGGCCCGCCACGTCGGTGTCGGCAACGGCGAGGAGTTGGGCGTCGACCAGCGTCTCGACGTGCTCGGCGGCCTGCTCGAACGGACAGTCCAGGATCGTGGCGGCCAGCCAGGCGGGAAAGTCGGGCAGGTCGAAGTGGGCGAGGAGGCGAAAGAGGCGTCGGGGCTCCTCGTCGAGTTCGCGGTAGCTCATCGCCAGCGACGCCCGTACGGCGAGATCGCCGGTGGTCAGCCGGTCCAGCCGCCGCCGTTCGTCGCCGAGCATCGCCGCCAGGTGCGCCAGTCGCCAGGCTGGGCGAGCCGCCAGCCGTGCGCCCGCTATCCGTACGGCGAGTGGCAGGCCGCCGCAGTACTCCGCGATCTCGGTGGCCTTCTCGAGATGCCGCATGACGCGCTCGTCGTCGGTGATCCGGGCGAGCAGCTGAATCGCCTCGTCCGGCGTGAACAGCTCCAGCTCGACGTGCCGGGCGCCCTCTATCCCGGTCAGCCGTAGTCGGCTGGTGACCATCACGGCGCAGGTCGGGGCGCCGGGCAGGAGCGGGCGGATCTGCCGATCCGACGTCGCGTTGTCCAGCACGACCAGCACCCTGCGACGGGCCAGCATCGTGCGGTAGATCTCGGCCCGTTCGCTCTGACCGTCAGGGATGGCGCGGGGGTCGACGCCGAGCGCCCGGAGGAACCGGGCCAGCACGTCATCCGGGTCCAGCGGAGAGCCCTCCGCGTCGCGCAGGTCGACCCAGAGCTGACCGTCCGGGTATGCCCCGGCCAGCAGGTGCGCCATGTGCAGGGCGAGCGTCGTCTTGCCGAGGCCGCCCATGCCGGAGATGGCGGCGATCACCTGGACGCCGGGGCCGTCCTCGTCGGAGGGATGCCCGGTCAGCAGGGTCCGCAGCGTCTCCACCTGAGCGGCGCGGCCGACGAAGTCCGCGATGTCGGGCGGCAGCATGATGGGTGCCGGATGGGCGGGCTGCGCAGCCGGTGCCGGGGGTTCGTGCGGACGCTGGTCGAGCGGCTGCCCGGAGCCGGCCAGCATCGCGTCGCGGACGGCCACCCAGTTGGCCACGGCGCGGTCGTCCAGTTGGCAGGCGCGGACGAATCCGGCGACGACTTCGCGTCTCGGCAGCGTGGACCGGCTCAGCACGGAGGCGATCGTGCTCACCGCGAGATGGTCGCCGGACGCTCTCGACTTGGCCGCCAACTGCCGGAAGGTCAGGCCGGACCAGAGTTTCAGCGCGCGGAGCGCGGCGATGAACTCGGCTGGCGTGGCCGCCTGCTCGGGTCGTGGTGGATCGTGACTGAGCTGGGTCATGGCCACCCTCCGGCACAGGCATCGGTCGATGCCAATCGTAGTGCCGGTGGGGATTCGTGCCGTGCCCGAAACGAGCGGCTCGGGTCCCTGCCCGGAGCGGACCGGACAGGGACCCGAGCGGTGGTCAGTACTGGCTGCGGTATTTCATGCTCTTGCCGCCCGACAGCCGGACGACGGTGTAGTAGGTGTAGGCGAGCGACCGGCAGTGGGCGCGCACCATAATGTTGTATGCGGGACAGGTGTGGTCGCGCAGCAGGCTGTAGAAGACCGCGTCCACGGACGCCTTCTTGGACTTGTCCCACTCCGGCGTCTTGAGATAGATGATCCCGTAGCCGTAGTCGTGTGCGTCACAGGCGCTGCGGAAGTCGAAGCCGGACGGTCGGTCGGGCGACCAGGTGCAGTGGTCATGGGTCACCCCGACGACGGCCTTGCGGGTCGGCGTCCGCTTCCAGGACGGTTGGATCTTCCGCCCGCCGTACTCCATCGGCACCGGGCCGGCCCAGCAGCCGTTCTGACCGAGGAGGTACTGCGTGGCGTACCAGCAGTGTGAGGGCAGCGCCAGCGTACCCGCGTCCTTCGTCGCGCCGGAGAGCTTTCCCGGTGCGGAGTACGTCAGGGTCCACGCGCCCTCCTGGGGCGTATTCAGCCGGGTGATGTTGCCCCTGGTGTCGTAGGTGTAGGCGGAGACCAGTACCGGGTCACCGTCGGTCTGGCGAAGGTCCCGCACTTCCCGGAGCCGGTTGAGCTGGTCGTACGCGTAGCTCACCAGGGTGGTCGGGGTGCTGCTGCCGGCGGCGATGTGGTCGATCTGCTTGAGTTGCCCGGCCACGTCGCCGAGCTGGGTGCTGGTGGCGGTGGTGGTGGTCGCGTAGCCGAAGGTCGCGGCGGCACAGCCGGAGGCGTTCGGCACCGTGCAGTCGGTCGGCTCCTCGGCGGGTGCGGTGATTCGGCTGACCCGGCCCTGCGCGTCGTACCCGATCAGTACCGTGCCAGACGCGGCGTCGCCGATGCTGGTGATGAGCAGGTCCACGCCGACCTGGCGCCAGACGTAGGTGATCCCGTCGGGACCGCCGCTCTGGGTGAAGCTGCCGTCCGCGTTCCGGACCACCGTGCCACCGTCCGCGGCGACGAAGGTGCCGGGTCGCGCCGGGTCAGCCTCGAAGCGGATCGACTGGGTGCCGATCGAGAGCTTGACCTGCACGTAGCCGTTCGCGCTGTAGTCCTTCAGGCGGTTGCCGAGCATGCCGCCGAGGGGCTCGAGACGCCAGTTGGGGCCGAGCACGTTCTCGTTGGGCTGGGTGACGTCGATCCGCTGCCCGGCACTGTGGCTGCGCACGGTGAGCAGCCCGTCGTCGGTGACATCCGTCCCGCGGATGATCCACGACCCGGTCTCGGGTTCCACACCGCCCGGCCACAGGTCGGCCGGCGCGGGTCCGGGATCGGCCGGGTCGTCCCCCTCGCCGGGCGTGGTCGGGATCTCCGAGGTGATCGTGAGGGTCGGCGGCGGGCCTAGCGCCTCGGTGTTCTCCGCAGAGGTGAACACCCGGTAGTTGGCCGTCTTGGTCTCGCTCGGCGACTGCAGGACCAAGCCGTGATTCTTCGCGGTTCCGGCGGCCCACTGGGCCACGATTCCGGTGACGTCCCAGGTCATCCGACCGCTGCCGCAGCTGCCCAGCTGCGAGCCCTCCCGGCTCAGCACCGCGTCGGTGGTGCTGCTGGTCGGCTGCGGTGTCCAGGTCTGCGTGACGGGGTTCCAGAAATCGGTGACGCGGCGGACCTGGATGCCCGCGCCGACGGTGGCACCGCAACCGGGTGCGTCCACATTGGTCAGGGTGAGTTCCGCCTTCGTCGGCACCTGGAGTCCGCGGGTGTCGAACGCCAGGTAGACCCGCGCCTTCTCCCCGTCAGCCTCGGTACCGGCTTTCAGGTACGGGCCGCTGGCGTTGTTCCCGTCGAAGACGCTGTTGACGTCAGTGTCGCCGAGAAGCGGAAGCGCCACCGCCGGGTTGGTGGCGGACGCGGTGGTCGCGGCGCGGTCGGCCGCGGCGTTCCCGGAACGCCGGATCGGTTTCCATGACCCGTCCGCCCCCTGCACGCGGACGGGCCCGGTGGTGATCTCGGTAACCAGCTTGCCGTCCGGCGTAGCCCTGGTGATCGAGGTCGCGGTGGTCGCGCCGGTCACGACCACCGGCCGGCCGGTACGCCGCGCGTCAGCCGCCGCCGACTGCGCCGCCTCGGCGCGGTCGTCGAGTGCCGCGGCTGCCGGCGTCCCTGATTCCGTGCCGCGAGGCGCGGATGGTTCGGCGCTTGCGGGTCCGGCGACCGTCCACGGCGTGACCAGGAGCGCCCCGAGGGCGGTCAGCGCGCCCATGGTCGTCCGTGACCTGTGCGGCGGTGCGGTGGATCTGTTCATCATGGGAATCCCTCCGGGAAATGGGGCCTGCCTGGCGGGCCGGATTGCTGTCGCCCCATGTGGACGCGATCCGGTGCCGTGACAGTGCGGCCGAGCGGCACGCGTGAGACATCGAAGCATGTTGACGCAGCGGATTGGCCTGTCCGAGGGCTCCGAGCTTGTTCCGAACAGTTCGGGCCAGAGCGCCGACCGGCGGGTGCCGTCCGATTGGGACGGCGTCGTGCCTTGGATCCGAGGGAGCGGACAGTCGATGCCCCGGTCGACAGTTTCGTAGTCAGCAACCTCTCCGTAAGAGTTCGCTCGGTTTTTGTGATCTTGCTGGTCACCTGCGGCCGGAACAGTCATTTGCGTTTGCGCCCACCGAGCGGATGAGAGCCTGTTGTGCCTGCCCTGAGCCGTGCGCTACGCCACGCCTGGCGTTGCTCCTGGGGCGTACTCGCACTGGTGCTGATGGGAGGGCTGGCTCCGGCCCCGGCCTCGGCGCATCCCTTCGGCGCCCCACAGCAGATCAAAGTCGCGGGCGAGGGCGACCACAATGTGCGGGTCCAGTGGCTCGTCGGCGGCACCGATGACCTGACCCAGCTCGGCATCGCGCTCGGCGTCCTACCGCAGGACCGGGTGTTGCTGGACGGCGCGGTGATCTACGAGCCCGCCGACGCGGTGGCGTTGGCCGAGGCGCCCGAGTTCGCCAAGTACCTGACCGAGCGGATCACCGTGAAGCAGGACGGGCGGGCATGCAACGGCGAGGTCACCGTGGCCGACGATCTGGTGGCCGGCGGCGCCGAGGTCCTGTTCACCTGCCCCGAACCGGTGAGCACGGTGACCGTGACGTCCCGGATGCTCACCGACCTGCACGAGGCCTATCGGACGCTCGCCAGAGGTCCTCGTGGGCAGAAGGCGGTGTACGACGCCGCGCAGGAGTCGGCGGACTGGACCATCAGCGACGGCTCAAGTTCCCGTCCCGCGTCAACCAGGACCGTCGCCGCGACCTCCTCAAGCAGCAGCGCCCTGCAACTCTCCGTCGTCGGGGGCGTCCTGCTGGCCCTCGTCGCAGCCGGAGCGTTCTGGCACCACCGGCGCGGACGAAAGGCCTGAACCATGTACTCGATCACCAGCCTCGGCACTGCGGCGGCACCCCTCGGCTCCGGCCCCACAGCCCTCCTCGCCGTCGATCTCTTCGGCGCCGCCGGGTTCGGCGATCGACTGATCGAGACGGTGCAGTCGCCGGGGTTCATGCCGGTGGCGCTGGTGATCGCCTTCGTGGCGGGGGCGGCGCACGGACTCGCACCCGGCCACGGCAAGAGTCTCGCGGCGGCGTACCTGATCGGCTCCCGGGGCCGGGTCCGCGACGCCGCCTGGCTGGGTTTCTCGGTGGCTGCGATGCACACCGTCTCGGTGCTGGTCATCGCGGTCGCCTGGACCTTCTTCTCCCTCTCCGACCTCGTCAGCCTCGAGCGCCTGACCACCGGACTGCAGCTGGCGGCGGGCCTGACCGTCGTCGCCGTCGGGCTCTGGCTGCTGCGACGCCACCTGCGTCGGTGCGGTCATGCGCACAGCCACAGCCACG
>NZ_JBIAFE010000004.1:29535-43736 GCF_042869115.1 Micromonospora sp. NPDC007230
CGACCACGGTCATGGCCACAGCCACGACCACGGTCATGGCCACAGCCACGACCACGGTCATGGCCACAGCCACGACCACGGTCATGGCCACAGCCACGACCACGGTCATGGCCACAGCCATGACCACGGGTCTGGCCACGCCAGCCCGTCCCGCCCGGGTCTCCTCCTGCTCGGCATGTCCGGCGGCCTGACGCCGTCGCCGGCGGCCTTCCTCGTGCTGGTGACCGGCATCTTCGCCGGGCGGGCCGGGTTCGCTCTCGTCCTCGTGGTCTGTTTCGGCCTCGGGCTCGCCGCGGTGCTCTTCACCGTCGGCCTCATGGCTCTCACCGGCCGCTCCCTCGTGACGCGCGCCGCCGGGTCCCACGCCCTCCTGCAGTTGGCCACGCGGGTGGCCCCGGTGCTGGCCGCCTGCGGGATCACCCTCATCGGCGTCGGCATCTCCGCCTCCGCCGTCGCCGGCCTACCCGGCACCTGACCTTCCTTCCGGATTTCCGACCATCCACCACCAAACACCAAGAGAAAAAGCCCCCAGAAAAAGGAGATGTCGTGACAACACGACTCCATCCGCTCGCCCGGAGGTGGCGCCGCCTGGGCGCGGCCGCCCTCGGGCTCGCGATGGCCGGCGGCGCGCTGATGATGCCCGCCCAGGCCGCGCCGACCTCGGCCGCCACGGTCCCGGCTGCCGACGTGCTCGACGTCGCCTTCACCGGCGGCGCCACCACCGACCGGGCCCAGGGCCTCGCCCCCACCACCTGGGGCGCTCCCAGCTACACCACCGACGCGGCGTTCGGTCACGACCTGCTCAAGGTGGACGGGGTCGACGACGCGGTCTCCTTCGACTTCACCGACCAGTGGAGCCGGTTCTCCACCGGCTTCGCCATCGAGTGCGTCTTCCGGGTCGACACCACCATGCCGGTGAGCGGCGAGAAGGACCTCTGCTCCGACAAGGAGGCCGGCGGCTTCTCGGTCTACGTCAACGCCGGCAACCTCGGCACGATGGCCCACATCGGCGGCGGCTACAAGTCGGTGCTGACCCCGATCAGCGGCAACCGCTGGTACCACGCCGTCTCGGTCTGGGACGGCCAGACCCTGAGCCTCTACCTCAACGGCCAGCTGGCCGGCTCCGCCGCGGCCACCGGTGCGCTCACCCCGCCGGCCACGACCTCGCGCCGGTTCGTGATCGGCGCCGACGCCGCCCCGTCCGGCATCGGGCAGGTCGCCCCGCCGGCCTCCTTCGCGGCCAGCAAGGTCTGGAGCCGGGGCCTGACCGCCGCCCAGGCGGCCGAGCTGGCGTCGGCCTTCGACCTCAAGGCGCCCGTCCCGACCGCCGACGTCCTCGACGTGGACTTCGACGACGGCACGCCGAAGGACGACGCCCAGAACCTCGCCGTCACCATCGTCGGCGAGCCGGTGATCGCCCAGGACACCGCGGTGAAGACACCGGTCGCGACCTTCGACGGCGCCAACGACGCCTACGCCTACGCGATGGGCGACACGCAGTGGGAGAAGATCCGCAACCAGGTCTCGATCGAGTGCACCTTCAAGGACAACGGCACCCTGCCCAACTCCGGTGAGCACTCCGTCTGCTCCGAGAAGGAGACCGGCGGCTACTCGATCGTCGTCTACGGCGACAAACTGACCTTCGCCGTGTACGCCAGCGGCGCCTACCGCAACGCCCAGGTCCAGGTCTCCTCCGGCCGCTGGTACCACGCCGTCGGCACCTGGGACGGTGCCACGGCCCGCCTGTACGTCGATGGCGAGCTGGCCGCGTCCGTCGCCGCGCCGGCACCGCTCGGCCTGCCCGGCGGCGCCGCCCGCAACTCCTTCTACGTCGGCGCCGACGCGGTCAACCAGTTCTGGGCCCCGGCCTCGGTGCGCAACGCCCGGATCTACTCCCGCGTCCTCACCCTCGACGAGGTGAAGACGCTCAGCATCGCCGCCCTCGGTGACGTCCGGAACGCGGGCGTCGCGATCACCTCGACGCTTCCCGGGGAGGGCGACCACCTGAGCCGTCCGACCGAGCTCCAGGTGAGCGTGACCAACCAGGGCAACGCGTCCGGCTGGCGCTACCTGCTCGACGGCGAGCCCGTACAGGTCGGCCAGGAGATCGGCGCCGGAATGAAGTCCGGCAACCACACCCTGGCGATCTCGGCGACCGACGTGTTCGGCAAGCCCGTCAGCAAGACGGTCACGTTCACATCCGACGCCATCCCGACCACGGGCGGCACCGACGTCGGCCAGGGCAGCGGTCGGGTGACGCTCTCGGCGATCGCCAACAACCCCGACGGCGGCGAGGTGACCACCACCTTCAAGCAGGCCACCCCGAGCGTGCCGGTGGGCGGCTTCCAGGGTGTCGTCCCGGTGATGCCGTCCGCGCTGGACTTCTCCTACACCGACGGCGGCCAGATCGGAGCAAGCCCGCGTCCCGACGGCAAGATGGCGAACAGCCCGTCCACCGGCAACATCCCGTTCCAGCGCTACGACGTCCAGGTGCCGGCCTCGACCGAACGCCGCCAGATCCTGTGGAACGGCACGGTCGACCCCGCGCGCGCCGTCTCCCTGCACGCGTGGAACAGCACCACCCAGGCGTGGACCGAACTCGCCACCGCCCGCGGCCAGGCCGAGGGTGAGACCATGCTGAAGGCCGCCGTCCGGCCGGAACTGGTCAACAACGGCGTGGTCCACGTCCTGGTCACTGGCCAGGACCCGTTCGCCGACGACCTGGCATCGCGCGACGCCACCGCCGGCGCCCCGGCCAACAAGGACCACTTCGAGGACCCGTCGGCCTACGACTTCTCGCTGGCCCACTTCACCGACACCCAGTACCTCGCCGAGGGCGCCGCCGGTGGCACGTACGACGACTTCGACGGCATCGACGAGCCCAGCGACAAGATGACCATGGAGGAGCAGGCGCTCTGGGAGAAGTCCTACCGGGACACCACCCAGTGGCTGGCCGGCAACGCCGCCAAGCGGAAGATCGCCTACACCGCGCACACCGGCGACATCATCGAGAACGACTACACCAACCCGCTGGCCACCGACACCAGCGGCAACCTGCTCCGCCCCGGCCTGGACGAGCAGGTGACCAAGGAGTTCCAGTTCACCGCCGAGGCGCAGCGCACCCTGGACGCGGCCGGACTGGTCAACCAGGTCGTCGCGGGCAACCACGACAACCAGGGCGGTGCCGAGACCGGCCCGACCTCGCGGTTCAACCAGTACTACGGCCCGGAGCGCTACTACGAGGGGTCCAAGCTCTGGCCGGCCGCGTCCAAGGCGTCGTACCACGCCTGGGACGAGACCACCGACGCCTCCGGCGCCGTGGTCACCCGCGGTAAGGACAACCAGAACAACTACGTCCTCTTCTCCGCCGGTGGGCTGGACTTCGTCGCGGTGGGCCTCTCCTACGGCGTCACCCAGGCCGAGGCCGACTGGGCCAGCTCGATCTTCCAGCGCTACCACGACCGCAACGGCATCCTGCTCACGCACGCCTACATCGCCCCGTCGGGTGCGCCGGACGGCCGGGGCGCCAACTTCTCCACCGACGGTTCGCGGGCCTTCTCCAGCATCGTGGCGGCCAACCCGAACGTGTTCCTGGTCCTCGCCGGTCACGAGCACGGCGTCGGCACGAACCTCAAGACCGGGGTCGGCGTCACCGTCGAGCACAACGTGGTCGAGCTGCTCGCCGACTACCAGTTCTACAAGATGACGGCCGGCGAGCTGTGGCCGGACAAGGTCGACGCCAACGGCAACCTCGACCTCGACGGCGACGGCACCGTCGACCACAAGAAGGGCGACCTGCTGCAGTTCGGCGCCAGCTTCCTGCGGCTGCTGCAGATCGACGTCGACCGGGCGCAGATGAGCATCGACACCTACTCGCCGATGCTCGACAACTACGGTGCCACCGAGTACGACGACCGCAAGCGCTACAACGGCGCCGAGGACAACATGGTGCTGCCGATCGACCTGTCGTCGCGCAAGACCAGCATCAGCACCGACGGCCTCGTCGTGGTCACGCCGACCGACACCGTGATCGGTGCGGCCACGGCCAAGTCGGGCTGGCCGGCCACCGTGCGGTGGAGCGGCCTGACCGAGGGTGAGCTCTACGCCTGGACCACCACCAGCCGGACCGGCGACGGTGACCAGGTGGGCTCGATCGACCAGTTCGGCGGCATCTTCGTCGCCACGGCGGCCGGCACGGACGTCACCGCGCCGGTGCTGACCGTCCCGGCCTCGACCTCGGTCAAGCAGGGACAGGTCTTCGATCCGCTGGCCGGCGTCACCGCGGTGGACAACACCGACGGCGACGTCACCGGCCGGATCCAGGTGGTCGGCACCGTCGACACCACCACCCCGGGCAGCTACGCGCTGACGTACCTGGTCTCCGACACCAACGGCAACCAGGCCGTCGCCAGCCGGGTGGTCACCGTCACCCCGGCCCCGACCGTGGAGCTCACTCCCACCTCGGTCCGGGCCAACGATGTGACGGCCACCTGGGGCCGGACCCTGAAGCTGACCGCAGCCGTCACGCCGACCACGGCGACCGGCCCGGTGCAGTTCATGGTCGGTGAGGACGTGCTCTGCGAGGCGCCGGTCAAGAAGGGCACCGCGTCCTGCACCGTCCAGATGCTGCCCAACCCCGGCACTCACCACGTGCGGGCGGTCTACGGCGGCGACAAGACCCACGCGGCGTCGTACGACGACTTCACCCTGACGGTGGTCGAGCGCAAGCGCTGATCGACGGGTTCAAAGAGGAAACCCCGGAGCGGGGCCGGTCCGATCGGGCCGGCCCCGCCTCCCGTTCCCCGGCGCCCAGGAGGCCCTGACGCCCACCTGCATGTGTCAACCAAACCCGCCGATGCCGAGAACGCGGGACAGGACGTGCGGCCGGATCCGTACGACGGTGCCGGCCGCACCCTCACCCGCCGTCATGCTCGGGCAGGGGCAGTCCAGGTCTTCCTCCTCGACAAGCACCTACCGCACCGGCGAGGCGGTGCGGCCGGCACCAGCAGGGCACCCCGGCGAGGGCCTTGACCCGGCCGCCCCGGTGCGGCCATACCGCACCGGGGCGCCGGTCGATCGTCAGCCGGCCCGGTAGGCCCGGATGATCGTCTGGTCGATCCCGCTGCCGCCGTCGGCGGTCACCTTGACCCGCAGCGACACCGCCTGCCCGGCGGCCGGCTGCGGCAGCGTGGCGGTGAAGTCGCCGTCGTCGCCGGCTCGTACGCTGACCGGCCGCCAGGTGGTGCCGTCGTCGGTGGAGGTCCACAGGTCGAACCCGGTGACCCGCTGCTTCGTCACGCCGTGCGCCTGGTGCACGGTGAAGCCCGCCGTACCGCCGGTCGGGTGGTTGGCGGCGTCCAGCGGCAGCGCGTAGTCGACCGACAGCAGCGGCACCGGGACGCTGCTGAGGTCGGACGGTCCGGTGGACCGGAAAGTCCAGGCGGTGCTTACCTTGGTCGACATGGGCAGCACCGCGCTGGCGTCCAGGTCGTAGGTGAGCCGGTAGTCACCCGCCTGCTGGGGGATGGTGAAGTCGCCGGACGACCCGGTGTGCTCGCCGACGAGGCGCCCGTCGCGGTGCAGGGTCAGCTTGCGCTTCGCCAGCTCCGCGAAGTCGTCGAAGCCGCCGAGGCAGTCGAAGCGCTGGTGCTGGTCGGTCAACTCGACCAGGTCGACGTGCAGATTGCCCCGGGTGCGGCGGATCGGTTCCGGCGTGCAACCGCTGAACGACGCCGCCGGGTCGTCGTACCAGTCCGGGCGGAGCGGTTGACGTACCCAGGTCTTGGTGTGCCGGCTGCCCGGCGCGTACTGGCGCTGCGCCTCCTGCGTCACCGTGTCGAAGTCGTTGTTCGGACCGGAGTGGAACGCCTCGTCGTTGTAGAAGAAGCCCGGCGAGAGATAGTCCACCCGGTTGGTCGGGACGTTCTCGGTGTAAGCGTCGAGGACGTTCAGGCCGTCGGCGGTCCAGCCGTACCGCTTGTGGCCGGTGCTGGAGCCCGGCTTGTCCAGCCGGTGGAAACGCTGGTCGATCCGGGCAAACGTGGCCAGCTCGCTCGCGGTCACCCGGTGCGACAGGTCGGCGGGAATGCCGCTGGGCAGCGCCCGGACCACCTCGTAGACGAACGGGCTGGGCTGCTCACCGGGCGCCCGCAGGCTGACGCTCGTGTACGCCTCGAACCTGCCGACCTTCGGCTCGGCCATCGGTACCGCATATGCGCCCCAGTCACGGGCCTCGGCGCCCCAGGCGAACGCGAAGTCCTCGCCGACCAGGGTGCCGTTCGGCGCGAACTGCTGGTAGGTGATGCCCACCTGGTCGGGCTCGGTCGACACCCCGTCGATGCTCGCCCGCAGCTGCTTGGCCTGCCCGGCGTCGGCCACCAACGCGGTGTCGCGGTCGACCAGCACCTCCGGGTCGCCGACCAGCGTCACCCGGCTCGCCCAGGTGTCCCAGTCGATCTCCATCTGGTAGCCCGCGACGGTGTACCGGCCGGCCGGCACCCGTACGGTCGCCGGCTCGCCCGGCGCCACGTTTTTGAACTCGGCGAAGACGGCTGGGTCGTCGAGGTTCACCACCCGTACCCCGCCGAACTGGTCGACGCCTGGCGGCGCGTCGGGCAGCGCCGTCGCGCTCAGGGTCAGGTCGTAACTCGGCGGTGCCACGTAGAAGGCGACCGGGGTGGCGGCCACGAACCCGCCGGCGGCCCGGGCGGTGACGACCGCGGTGTACAGCCCCGGCTTCGCGGCGAGCCGGGCCCGGTCGATCCGCAAGGTGATCCCCCCGGTGCCCTGCGGGGTGACCGTCAGCCAGCTCGCCGACAGCATCCCGGCGGCGGCCGGTGCGGCCGTGCCGTCATGATGCCGGATGGTCAGGCCCAGCTCCACGCGCAGCGCTTGCGACTCCGTGTTGTGCCAGGCCAGCGGCGTCGACGCGGTGCCGGACTGTGGATAGTCGAAGGTGCCGAGGTTGACCAGGTCCTGCCCGGCGACCACTCCGGTCAGCGCTCGCGCGGCGTTCAGCCGTCCGGCGCCGACCGCGTAGCTGTCCGCACCGGGCAGCGGGTCGGCCGCACCGACCAGGGCCGCCTTGAGCTGGTCGGCCCGCCAGTCCGGGTGCCGTTGCGCGAGCAGCGCCGCGGCCCCGGCGACGTGCGGACTGGCCATCGAGGTGCCCGAGGCGATGGTGTACCGGGCACCGAGCGCGTCGCCCATCAGGGTGCCCGCGGCCCGCGCGGCCACGATGTCCACGCCCGGAGCCACCAGTTCCGGCTTGCTCGCACGGGTGTTGACCAGCGGCCCCCGGCCGGACCAGTAGGCCAGCGTGTCGCTGCGGTCCACCGCGCCGACGGTGAGGGCCCTGCTCGCCGCGGCGGGCGCGGTGATCAAGCCGATGCGGCCGTCGTTGCCGGCGGCCACGACGAAGAGCGTGCCGTGCTGCCGGGTCAACTCGTCGACGGTGAGGGACAACGGGTCGCTGCCGTCGCTCGGCTCGTCAGTGCCCAAGCTCAGGTTCACCACGTCCGCGCGCGCTGCCGCCCACTCCATCCCGGCAATGAGCTGGGACTCGGTGCCGAAGCCGTCGTCGTCGAGGACCTTGCCGATCAGGAGCTTCGCGTTGGGAGCGACACCGCGCCGCTCACCGCCGGCCGCCGCGCCGGTGCCGGCGATCGTCGCCGCTACATGCGTGCCGTGCCCCATGCGGTCCACGGCGTCCCCACCCGGCGTGCCGAAGTCGGCCCGCTCCACCACCTGGCCCACCAGGTCCGGATGGGTGAAGTCGGCGCCGGTGTCCAGCACGGCCACCCGGGCACCCGCCCCGGTGAACCCGGCCTGCCACGCCGTCGGGGCGGCGATCTGGGTCAGGTTGCCGTCCAGGCCACCGGTTGCCGACTCGCGGCGGGCCGGCGTCCCGGCCGCCTCGGTCATCGGTGCCTTGGTCAGCGTCGGGGCCGCTGCGTTGCTCAGCGGCGGGGCCGCGGCCGGTGCGGGCACCCCGGTCGCGCGTACCCTCCGGTCCAGCCACACCCGGAGGCCGGCCTGCGCGGCCCGCGCGGCGTGCTGCCCCGTGGCCCGTAACCTCAGGGTGCGGATGAGCGCCGCTCCGCTCTGCTTCGGCTGCCGCCCGGCCACCGCGGCGATGGCCGGTAGTGCCCGACGCCGGCCCAGACCGGCGGCCAGCGGATCCGCGGCGAGCGCCGCCGCCGTCCGCGCCCCGGCGTCGCCGGGCCGCACGATCAGCGGCAGTTCCCGGCTGCGCGCGTCGTCGTAGCCGTCGAGGATCAGCGCCGTCACGTCGAACAGCGACTCGTCCAGCACCGAACCGAGCAGCCCGGCGACCTCCGCGGGCACGACCCGCAGGTGGCCGTCCGGCCCGCAACCGCGGTACTGCACCCCGTTCGGCTTCGCCGGCCGTACGGTGACCGCCGGGCAGGCCGAGCCCCGCCCGGAGACGGTCACCACGTCACCGGTCAACAACGTCAGGGTGTACGTCTTGCCGGCCGGCAGCACCGGCCCGTCCCGCTCCGTGCCGGTCTGCTGTCGCATCGGCGGCTGCGTCGGGGGCTGCGTCGTGGGCTGGGCCACCGCGCTCCCGCCGCCGATACCGAGGCTCAACGCGACCGCGCCCGCAACCGCCCCGACCTGTCTCGAGAACCTGCGTCTACGTACTGTCAGCACCGCTTCCTCCGCCTCCCGTGGAAAACTCCATATAGGAGACGCGGCGCGCGCTCGGTCGGTTGTAGGACTCGACCGCGTGGAAGTGGACCGGTGCCCGCTCCGGCGACTCGCGCACCCGCCGGCCCTGCCCTGTGGAGCAGGGGACCGCCATCCGCCTGTCTACAGGAGATTCCGGCAGCGAAGCTTCTGTCCCCCTGCGGGCAAGCCCGGAGGGACCTGGTGGTCTTCCCCGATGTCCGGTCCGGCGAGCCTCGTTAGCGTCGGTCGGGAATGGACAGTCGACACAGGGGGAGGACGTCCGAATGATCCAACCACACCCTGCGCGGGCCGCCCGATGAGGCGGCTCACCGCCGCGACCACCGCCGCAGTCCTGGTCGCCGCCGGCCTCACCGCCACCGCCGGGCCGGCCGCCGCCCACGGCGACGGCTACTCGGCCCTCGTCCAGCGCGCCTCCTACGGCGTACCGCACATCACCGCCCGCGACTTCGCCAGCCTCGGCTACGGCGTCGGTTACGTCCAGGCCGAGGACAACATCTGCACCATCGCCGAGACCGTCGTCACCGTCCGCGCCCAACGCTCCCGCTGGTTCGGTACGTCCGGCGAGGCGGCGGTCAACGTCACCAGTGATCTGTTCCAGCAGAAGGTCATCGACGACCGGGTCGCCGAGCGGCTGCTCACCGGCCCCCGCGACGGCGTGCACTCGCCCTCTGATGAGGTACGCGACCAGATCCGCGGCTTCGTCGCCGGCTACAACGCCTACCTGCGCCGCACCGGCGCGGCGAACCTCACCGAGCCGGCCTGCGCCGGCAAGCCGTGGGTGCAGCCGATCACCGAGCTGGACCTGTGGCGGGCCCACTGGACCAGCATGGCCCGCGCGGGCTCCGCCGGGCTCGCCGACGGCATCATCGCCGCCGCCCCACCCGGCCAGGACGCGCCCGCGCAGCCCGGTGAGATCACCGGCCCGCTCCCCGCCCCCGAGGCGGCGGCTCTCGTCGCCGCCCGCGACGGCGCGCCGGCCGGGGTGGGCAGCAACGCGTACGCACTCGGGCGCGACGCCACCGCCAGCGGGGCGGGCATGCTGCTGGCCAACCCGCACTTCCCGTGGGACGGCCCCGACCGGTTCTATCGGATGCACCTCAAGGTTCCCGGCTCGTACGACGTCGAGGGCGCCGCCCTGGTCGGCGACCCGCTCATCGAGATCGGCCACAACGGCCGGGTCGCCTGGAGCCACACCGTCTCCACCGCCCGCCGCTTCACCTGGCACAAGCTGACCCTCGTCCCCGGCGACCCGACCAGCTACCTGCACGACGGCAAGCCGCGGAAGATGACCGCCCGCACGGTCACCGTCCAGACCCCGGCGGGGCCGGTCAGCCGCACCCTCTACGACACCCACTTCGGCCCGGTCGTCGTGGTGCCCGGCGGCTTCGACTGGACCGCCGACACCGCGTACGCGATCAGCGATCCCAACGCGGTCAACAACCGTTCCCTCGACGGCTGGCTGGCGATGGGGCGGGCCCGGTCGGTGGCCGACCTGCGGGCGGTGCTGGACCGGCGGCAGTTCCTGCCGTGGGTCAACGTCATCGCTGCCGACAGCGGCGGCAAGGCCCTCTACGCCGACCACTCCGTCGTGCCCCGGGTCACCGACCACCTCGCCGCCACCTGCATCCCGGCCGCCTGGCGCGACCTCTACGCCGGCAGCGGCCAGGCCGTCCTCGACGGCTCCCGCTCTGCCTGTGAGCTGGGCCGGGACCCCGACGCCGCCGTGTCGGGCATCTTCGGCCCGGCGCACCTGCCCACGCTGGTCCGCAACGACTACGTGACCAACTCCAACGACAGCTACTGGCTCGCCAACCCGCAGCAGCCCCTGGAAGGCTTCCCGCGCATCATCGGCAACGAGCGGACCGAACGCAGCCTGCGTACCCGGCTCGGCGTCCACCAGGTGCGGCAGCGCCTCGCCGGCACCGACGGGCTCCCCGGCACCCGGTTCACCACCGGCAACCTGTGGGCGGTCACCCTTGGCAACCGCGCCTACGGCGGCGAACTGGTCCGCGACGACCTGGTGAGATCGTGTACGGCCGACCCGGTCGCCACCGCCTCCGACGGCACCCGCGTCGGCCTGAGCGCCGCCTGCGCCGCCCTGCGCGGCTGGGACCTTCGGGTCGACCTGGACAGCCGCGGCTCGCACGTGTTCACCGAATTCGCCCGCGCCGGCGGCCTGCGCTTCGCCGACCGGTTCGACCCCGCCAACCCGCTCACCACCCCGAGCCGGCTCGCCGTCGACGACCCTCGGATCCGCACCGCCCTCGCGGACGCCGTTCAGTTGCTCGACGGCATCCCGCTCGACGCGCGCCTCGGCGACATCCAGACCGAGCCGCGTGGCGCCGAACGGATCCCGATCCACGGCGGGTGGCCCGAGGCCGGCGTCTTCAATATGACGATCAACCTGGTGCAGCCCGGCGTCGGCTACCCGAAGGTGGTGCACGGCACGTCGTTCCTGATGGCCGTCGAGCTGGGCCGCAACGGGCCGTCGGGCCGGCAGATCCTCACCTATTCCCAGTCGGCCAACCCGAACTCCCCCTGGTACGCCGACCAGACCCGGCTCTACTCGGGCAAGGGCTTCGACACCATCAAGTACACCGAACGGCAGCTCAAGGCCGACCCCAACCTGGTCACATATCGGGTGGGGGAGCGCCGCGACTGACCGACGGGTGCGGGCCGGTGATCCCGGCCCGCACCCCCGACCGGCGGTCAGGCGCCGGGTCGGCTTGATGTCCCTGGCCGCCGGGCACCGGCCCGCCGGCCAGGGACCACCACCATGACGGTCAGCTGTTGTCGACGGCGGTGAGCCGCACCGACGCCGTGTTGTCGGACGGGTCCGCGTCGTTCAGCTCATGGTTGGGGAAGAACATGGCCCCCACCTCGAACGTGGCACTGCCGAGATCACCCGCCGGCGTTTCGGCGGGCGCGACGACCACCAGGTCGAAGCTGCGCTCCTCGCCGGGCATGAACCGGTGCCCCGGCACGGTCAACCGGGTGTCCGTGGTGCCCGGGCCGCTGTCCGGGTCGGTGGCCCAGACCCGTACCCCGTTGGGCAGGGCGATCCCGTCGACCCACAGGTCGTCGTGGGCGGCGTCGCCGGCGTAGCGCACCGTCATCGGCACCCGGCCGAACCAACGCCCGTCCGCCACCCGGGTCAGGGTGGCGTCATCCGCCGTGATCGACGCCTTGATCTCGCTGTCCTGGATGTAGGGCGTGGTCGGGTTCAGTTTGCCGTCCGCCGAGCGGAACAGCGTCCCGAAGTCGCCCCTGCCTGCCGGGGCGCTCTGGTGGTAGACGGTCGCCGTGATCGTGCCGCTACCGGCGCGCATCGCGTATGACCGGACCGTGGTGAGCACCTCGAACGACAGGACGGCCTGCCGGGTCTCGCCGGGTTGCAGGTAGAGCGAGGGGGAGCACTCGAAGGTGCGCCGACCATCGACCATGTCGTCGAAGGTGGGGCAGGGCGCGTCCGGGCCGGCGTTGCGGAAGGAACCGGCGATCGGCTCCACGATCTCCAGGGCGAAGCTGTCCGTGGTGCTGCCGAGGTTGGTCACGGTCACCGGGAGATCGCCCCGGTAACCCCGCTCAGTCGGCTCGAGGATCAACCGTCCCACCTGCACCGACGCCCGGGCCCCTGCCTTGGCGGCTGCGGCCGGGGTCGCGGACGCCACCGCACCGAGCAGGGCCAGTCCCGCCACCGTGAGCACGGCTGTCAGCCGGCGGCCGATTCGTTTCTGCATGAGGTGTCCTCCCGTGTATGGCGCGGCAGCTCTCCGCCGCGTCGATGATGGGAAGGACGCGTGGTTTTGGACGAAGCGTTGCCGGTCGATCGCTAGTGGTTATGTCGCAAGGGCGACAGCGGGTCAGCGGCCGTCGGAGAAAGGTCGGCGTCCGCCCCGACCGGTAGGGTGCCGGGGACGCCGTGTCGGAAGGTGACGTGTCGATGCTTGCTGGTCTGGAGCTCCCGCCCGCCGTCGAGGCGGAGCGGGTGATCATCGCCGTGCTGGCCGACCTGCGCTCCGGCGACCACCGCGGCGTGGTGGTCGACTCGCCGCCAGGCGCCGGAAAGTCCACCCTCGTGGTCCGCGCCGCCGTCGAACTGGCCGCCGCCGGCGAGCCGCTGATCATCATCGCGCAGACCAACGAGCAGGTCGACGACCTCATCGACCGCCTCGCCCGCAAGGCACCCGAGCTGCGTATCGGCCGGCTCTCCGCCACCGACTACAAACCCACGGACCGGGTCGAGAGCCACGAGACGGTCCGGGTCGGCGCCAAGGTCGCCGACCTCGCCGCCTCGGCCGTCATCATCGGTACGGCCGCCAAGTGGGCGACCGTCGCCGAGGGCTGCTGGCCGTGGGCGATCGTCGACGAGGCGTACCAGATGCGCTCCGACGCCCTGCTGCGCGTGGCCGGCCGGTTCGAGCGGGCGCTGTTCGTGGGCGATCCCGGGCAGCTCGACCCGTTCTCCACCGTCGAGACCGCCCGCTGGACCGGCCTGACCTGGGATCCGATGCAGTCGGCGGTGGCCACCCTGCTGCGGCACAACCCGGACCTGCCCGTACACCGGCTGCCGGTGTCCTGGCGGCTGCCCGCCACCGCCGCGCCGGTGGTGGCGGCGGCGTTCTACCCGTTCACCGGGTTCCGGTCCGGCACCGGGCCCGCCGACCGCGCCCTCTCCCTCACCGAGGCCGGACCCGGCGACGCCTACGACGCGACGGTGGATGTGGCGGCAGCCACCGGCTGGGGGCTGTACGAACTGCCGGCCCGGCACACGCTGCGTACCGATGGGGAGGCCGCCGCGGCCTGCGCGGCCCTCGCCCTGCGGGTGCTGCGGCGAGGTGCGGTCGCGATCTCCGAGCAGGCGCCCGACGGCGCGCCGGTGACCGCGCACCGGATCGCCATCGGCGCTGCCCACCGCGACCAGGTGGCGGCCATCCGGTCGCAACTCGGCGAGGCCGGCGCGGGCATCACCGTCGACACCGCCAACCGGCTGCAGGGCCGGGAGTACGACGTGACGGTCGTGCTGCACCCGCTGTCCGGGCGGCGGGACGCGACCGCGTTCCACCTGGAGTCGGGGCGGCTGTGCGTGCTGGCATCCCGGCACCGGCACGCATGCCTCGTGGTGGCCCGGGCCGGAATCGCCGAGCTGCTCGACGTGCACCCGTCGACCGAGCGGGTGCACCTGGACGTGCCGGTGAAGTTCCCGGACGGCTGGGAAGCCAACCAGACGATGCTGACCCACCTCTCCGTGATTACTGATGATCGATAATCAAGTCGGTCAGGCTCCACGGGGCGGCGCGATAGCCGCCAGGGACAACGTCGGCGCGCCCGGCCGAGGCCGGGCGCGCCTGTGATCACGTTGGTCAGATGATGCGGTTGAAGTTGTTCCAGCCGTGGCCGATCTCACGCACGTCGCTGTACGGCTTACCGTTGTCGCGACCAAAGTTGTTCGAGTAGAGCAGCATGGTGCCGTCGGCCTGCACGCCGAG